>CAUVYB020000001.1:0-16347 GCA_963556075.3 Oceanispirochaeta sp.
CGGTGCCAGAAGGGACCAGTATGAAGCCGCAATCATGACACCTGCGGCAAACCCGAGCATTCCGTTCAGTATTTTCTTATTGATGCTCTTGAAAAAGAATACCATTGCGGCACCTATAGCCGTAACAGCATATGTAAATAGAGTGCCTATTAACGCCTGTGTTACAGGGTGAAACTGAGATAACCATTGAATCATTTATATACCCTCTGTACATTAATATACACAATTCAACAGGAAAGGCCATCCCGGAGCTTTTTTAGTGCAGATATCCCAGATCTCCGGAGATCCTGGCAGCTCCCTCGCTGACCCGGAGACTGAGCTTTTTCAGTTTCTCCTTTGTCATCCGGATAGAGGGGCCTGTTACGCTGAGAGCCGCACAGACTCTGCCTCGGCTGTCAAATACAGGAGCGGCCACACAGCGGACTCCCGGTTCATTCTCTTCCATATCAAGCCCCCAGCCATTTTCCCTGATGGCTGCAAGGCTCTTTTCAAGGTCTTCGATGCTGCAGATGCTGTGTTCTGTGCGGGGCGTCCAGTCGGCATATTCCAGCATTGCCTTTTTCTCTTCCTCCGGCAGATAGGCCAGGATGACTTTGCCCACTCCGGTGCAGGTGGCCGGAGCAAATCGGCCCTGGGCGGACCCCATGGCAACCCGGAGGGCCAGGGGAGATTCAATTTTGTCCAGATAGAAGATCTGGTTGTTCTCCATGGATGCCAGATGGATGGTCTCTTTGGAGTATTCGGCCAGCTCTTCCATAACGGGGAGAGCCGCTTTATGGATATCCAGACGATTCAGGGCCTGTACGCCTACCTGAAAAAGTTTCAGGGTCAGGGAGTATTTTTCATTGATTCTATTCTGTCTGACATAACCAAGGGTACTCAGGGTGTTGAGAAAACGGTAGACCGTACTCTTATTGCCCTCAACGGCGGCAGCCAGTTCGGTCACCCCTACCTCCTCCTGTTCCGAGAGGGTTTGAAGAAGCTTCATGGTCTTGATTACGGAAAGTACGGGATCGGCATTCTTGGTCATGCCTTATCTTACCCCGGGAGAGTCTCCTTTGTATACGGATTTAGAAACAAATTGAAACGTTGTTTTAGAAAAAAGAGCCCCCGGTCTGCGGGGGCTGTCTCTCTTTATTAAATTATTGCTTGAATATATTCCTGAAGACCTGAAGCACCAGAATTAAACTGTCCCGCAGTCCGGGCTTTTCTGTTCTCTGTGCTGCCAGTTTCAGTTTCCGGCGTACCTCAAGCCTCTTTTCCAGTTCCTCTCTGTCGGTCTGGTACAGGGTCTCAAAGTCGTAGTGATTCTCGTACATGTCTCATTCCTTTATCAATCCGCCGATACGGGCGAACAGGATTTGAGCGGGAAAGTACGGCGCCGGTAGGTCTGCGTCGTTTACAGATTCGACTCCGCACTTCTCGATAAGGATGAACTGTTCCGGCGGGCCTGAGCCTTCCGGAACAATCTGTTGTTGTCAAATAGCATTCATAGTCCTCCCTCCGTTTCTAAAAGGATGTGTTGTGCTGAATACCCTGCCTGTACGGGCGTATCGGGTATATCCGAGAGGCTCTTTCCCTTCAGGAGGCGCGCTTCTCCCCTGGGGCCGGGCCAAAAAAAAACCCCGGAACAGTCCGGGGTGTTTGATCGGATTTAAAATCTGTCCTCAGACAGGGGTTCCCCGGAAATATGATCTGAATTTGCTTGTCAGTGCATCATGCATATAAGAAATTAAAGTTCGTACTGCTGTCATATTTCCTGCCTCCTGTGAGATTTTCATAATTTTAAACACGCTCTTGTAAAAAATACAAGTGTTTTATATGAGAAATATTGAAGAAATCGGGAAATAGCATTAGTTTATCTAAGAAAATGAACAGAGAAGAGCTCCTACAGTCCATCACTCAGTACGGCAGCTTCGCCGCAGCCCGCTCGGGAGGGCCCGGAGGACAGAATGTCAACAAGGTGAACAGCAAGGTCGTCCTGACCCTCTCTCTCCGGGAGGCTGAGTTCCTGTCTGCCGAAGAAAAGGGCCGTATCCGCCAGAAGCTGGAGGGAAGGATCAATACCCGGGATGAGCTGGTTCTTCATGTGAGCGATGAACGCTCCCAGCTGTTGAACAGGGCCATTGCGGCGGAAAGAATGTGCGACCTGATTCTGAGTGCTCTGAAAAGACCCCGGAGAAGGAAGAAGACCGTCCCCGGCAGGGCCGCCCGGGAAAAAAGACTGGATAGGAAGAGGAAGCAGAGCGAAAAAAAGAGGAACCGAAGCCGGTCCCCCTTTGCAGACTGAAGACAGGGAGAGGTTTCTCCCGTAGCGGATAGTATTATTCCATGTCCATCAGCCGGTCCCTCAGGTGGGCGTAGTTCTTCCCGTCGGCCTTGATGGTTACCAGATCTTCACCTTCGGACTTCATGATCAGATTTCTGACGCTGCCGCCTTTGAGATTAACATCCATATCCAGGTCACCGGCCTGATTCACGGCAATCTTACCGCTCATCTCGTTGAAATCAATGTTGAAATCTTCATCATTTTCCATCTGCTGCATCATCTCGGACATGGAATCCATAAATTCCTGAACCTGGAAGCCGTCGAATATCATGGTTGATGCTCCTGTTTCCATATTTGAATCCAGGGTGACGTTCTCAGGGGACTGACCGAACATGGAGGACATGAAGACCATGCCGAATACCGCCAGAACTCCGGCGGTTGTATCGTAGACTTCTTCATCCGTTGGTGCGGCGAAAAGGGATGCGGGAACCAGAAGGGCCGTCATCAGAAAGACCAGGGCTATTTTTTTCATTTGCTCTCCTTGTGTTTACCGGTATGACAGAGCCGGTACTATCCCATATTGTAGGTCAAAGGCGATAATATATCCATATTATAGTGAAAGTCAGTTCAAGAAACGGCTTTCCGTGGCGATCAGCTTCTGACCGTCGATCCGTATCTCTCTCCAGCCGGGCCGGGGATCTTTCATAATAAAGGCGTCGGCCTCAGGATCGATACGGCCCATGGTGGGTGCCGTAATATAAACGGACAGATCGGGATCCTTGAAGTCCAGGTCCTTCTCCACATGGTAGTGGCCGCAAAATACGGTCAGGGGACGACCCAGCTCTTTGAGCATCCCGGCGAACAGTTCGGGGGTTTTGTAAGGATATTCCCTGTCCATAAAGGGAACCCCGCAGGGACGGGGCGGATGGTGCTGGAAGAGGATGAGTTCGTCATCCTGCATCTGCATTTCCCGGAGAAGCCACTGCCTTTTATCCAGCGGCAGTCGTGCGGAAGAGCTGTCCATGAACATGAGGCTCTCACCCCTGATGGCCGTGGCTCCCGTCAGGATGGCCAGGGACGGTCGGTCCGTCCGGTTGAATACACTCTGCATCAGGGCACCGTCGTCATGATTGCCGGGAACCACAACATAGGGAATATCCAGAGCGTCCAGCTGTTCCTTGATCCAGCTGTAGCTTTCCCTGTCCCCTTCGGGATAGGCCAGATCTCCTCCGTGGACAAGGGCGTCGCAGTTTTGCTCCCGTATATCATCGAGGACCCTTAGAAAGGCGTCTCTCGTGTCAACGCCGTTGACCTCTGTGCCCTCTGCTGCAATATGGGTGTCTGTAATATGGGCCAGTTTCAGCATCTGTCAGTCCTCATCATCCCAGTCCGCAGGAGCCTGTTTGATTCCCAGACGGCGCAGACGTTTCTTCTTTTCCTCTTCTTCTCTGATCTTTTCCATCTTCAGGCGGTAGGCCTTGCGCTCTTCTTCCTCCTGTTTGGCTTTCATCCAGGGGGGAGCATTCGTTTCATCCGTTTTGGAGACGATTTTTATCTTACCGGGCATTTTCGTTTTCTTCATGATGGAACCGGCCAGAGATTCGGGTTTCACATTGGCACCCGTCAGGGACGCTTCGGTCATGTCGGCTCCCTGGAGATCAGCGTTGTCCAGATTGACGCGGCCCAGACTGGCTTTGCCGAGTCTGGCCTCCTTCAGAGAGGCTTCCGCCAGGTCGGCATCGTTGAGATTGGCTCCCCGAAGATCGCTTTTCTCGAGTCTGGCCTTTTGCAGGACCGCTTCTCCCAGTTTTGCATAGCGAAGGTCACAGCCGGACAGGTCGGCCGAGCTGAGGTTGGCTCTTGTCAGATCGATCTCTCTGAGAACCAGGCCTGAAAGATTTATCCCTTTCAGGTTGGCCTTGAATCGGGGGCCGTTGCTGTTATTGAACTTATTCCAGATCAGAATATTCTCTTCTTCCAGGGCTTTCTGAAGAATCTTCAGCTGCCGCTCGTTGCCTACGAAATGAGGCTGTTCTCCCAGGGTCATTGCGGTCCTTCTCTCAAAATTTCTATGGTTTGTTATTAATTAACGGCTGATTGTATAGGAATCATGGCGTTTATGACAATCGTCAGAGCCCCCGGGGACCGAATCTTTATAAGAATCCCGAAAAAAAATGATAAGCGGGGACCGGAGAAAGTTGCCGCGGCGGTGAAAAAAGGAATATATTATACTTTTACTATCTCATTCGGCCCGGGAGGGATCCTTTCGGCGGCGGGAAGATAAAAAAATCAGGAAGGAATGAAACATGAGTGATGTGAAGAATAATATTACCGCCGACTTCGTACTGGCAAGGGAAGACGGAAGCCTGGTGGACAGCTCCGAGCGCAGCGGGACCCTGAACTACATCGAAGGTCTGGGTATGATGGCCACTGGCATTGAGAGGGCTTTGAAGGGGCTGGAGGAGGGCAGCGAATTTGATGTGGTCCTTCCCCCCGAAGAGATGTACGGTCAGCGGGATGAGGATATGAAGCTGGAGGTTTCCCCCTCCGATTTCGGACCTCAGGCTTCTCAGCTGGAAGTGGGCATGATTATCGAGGCCCAGATGGGCGGCGGCCCCCGTCTGATGACGGTTCTCTCCATCGGGGATGAGAAGGTCGTTCTGGATACGAATCATCCCCTGGCGGGAGTCTCTCTCAGCTTTAAGGGGACAGTGAATTCGGTTCGTCCCGCTACGGATGAGGAGCTGGCGGCACTGACGAAGAGCGGCTGCGGCTGCGGCGGTCACGGTGACGATCATGAGTGCTGCGGCGGCCATGGTGATGATCACGAGTGCTGCGGCGGAAGCGGACACGACGGCGCACATTCAGACGGCGGCTGCGGCTGCGGAAATCATTGATCAGTAAGTGATTCCTTGTGATGGTGATCTGATATCGCTATACTTTGATTTCAGATCACTACGAGGAGAATAAGTATTATGAAGATGAAAACCCTTCTTTTTGGCATGCTGACAGTTCTGCTGATGGCTTCCTGTACCACCTTTAAAATGTCCGGTACATCCATGAATATGGATACACCGCCCTTTCACAATGTGGGAGAGCTGGATATTGTGGTAAACGTACATGAATGGCTGGGAACTTCCGGCGGAGGAAATCTGGCGAATATCAGTGCCACCAATATGGATGACAAGCTCTATGATACTATTGAGCGTGAAGTCAAGAAGGCCGGCGGTGATGCCGTTCTGAACCTGGATGTGGAGTATAAGGCGTCCTTTTTCAATATTCTGCTGAATATGATTACCTTCAACCTCTACGCTCCCGCACAGGCGCATGTTACCGGTAATATTATCAAGTACGAGATGTAATTCTCTTAAACCGGTGATAAAAAAGCTCCCGATGCCTCAGGCAACGGGAGCTTTTGTTTTTATAATGATCCTTATTCCGGGGATCGTTTGGTCAGTCCGGATTTTACCGACACGCCGCTTATTCGTCCCAGCTTGCCCGTCAGTCCGCCAAGCTCATCGGTGGAGGCATGGACGATCAGGGTGATCACCGAGATCCGGTCTCCGTCCAGATGGGGCAGGCCCATCCGTCCCAGAATGATCTCCGAATAGCCGGAGATCACATTCTGAACCTGAGACCCCGTCTCTTCCTTGTTCTCAACGGTGATCCCTACAAAACCGAAGCGCTTATCCGCCTCACTCATCATTCTTCTCCGGGAAGGACTCTTACCGCACCCTTGTCGGCGGAAGAGGCCAGCATACCGTAGGCTCTCAGCGCCTGGGAGACCTTTCGTCCCCGTCCGGCGGGAGTGAAGGCCTTGTCGCCTCTGGTCTCCTCTTCCTTCCGTCTGGCAATAAGCTCTTCGTCGGAGATCATGACATTCAGCTTTCTTTCGGGAATATCGATTTCAATCATATCCCCGTCTTTAATAAGGGCTATGGCTCCCCCTGCCGCGGCTTCGGGAGAAACATGACCGATAGAGAGTCCCGAGGTCCCTCCGGAAAAGCGGCCGTCTGTGATCAGAGCGCACTCCTTGCCCAGGTGCATGGACTTCAGATAGGAGGTGGGGTAGAGCATCTCCTGCATCCCCGGTCCTCCCTTGGGGCCTTCGTAGCGGATGACCACAACATCTCCGGCAACGATTTTCCCGCCGAGGATGGCCTCGCAGGCGGCATCCTGGGAGAAGAAGACTTTGGCGGGGCCTTTGAACTTGAATATGGAAGGATCAACACCGGCGGTCTTGACGATGGATCCCTTGAGGGCGATATTGCCCGTGAGGACTCCCAGTCCGCCGTCCCTGGTATAGCAGTTCTCTCCGTCCCGTATACAGCCCTGCGCACGGTCCGTGTCCAGCTCTTTGTAGTAGCTCTCCTGAGCGCCCATGACCAGACATTTCTTTCCGGCGGCGGCGGAGCTGTAGAATTTCTTTGTCTCATCCGAAGCGCCGGGTGCCATGATATCCCAGTTTTCAAGCACATCTCCCAGAGTCCCTCCAGTAACATGGGGCACATCGGTGCTCATAAGGCCCATACGGTTCAGTTCTCCCAGTATCCCCACGATACCGCCGGCCCTGTGGACGTCTTCGATATGATACTTCTGCGTATTGGGCGCTACCTTGCTGAGGCAGGGAACCTTTCTTGAGAGGGCGTCGATATCGTCCATGCTGAACTCAACCTCAGCGGACTGGGCCACGGCCAGGATATGGAGAACCGTGTTGGTAGAACCGCCCATGGCGATGTCCAGGCTCATGGCATTGCTGAAGGCTTCCTTTGTGGCTATGGAGCGGGGCAGGACCGAGGCGTCGCCGTCCTGATAGAAGGCATAGGTATTTTTGACGATCTGAGCCGCCGCTCTTCTGAACAGCTCCAGGCGATTTTTGTGAGTGGCCACCAGGGTCCCGTTTCCGGGAAGGCCCATTCCCAGAGCTTCTACGAGACAGTTCATGGAGTTGGCGGTGAACATTCCCGAACAGGAGCCGCAGGTCGGACAGGCCACCTGCTCCACCTCTTTGACTTTTTCATCGCTTACGGTTTTGTCCGCTCCCATGATCATGGCATCGATCAGGTCCAGACCCTTGCCGTCCCGCAGTCTTCCCGCTTCCATGGGGCCTCCGGAGACGAAGATGGCGGGGATATTGAGCCTCATGGCGGCCATAAGCATTCCCGGAGTGATCTTGTCGCAGTTGGAGATACAGATCATGGCATCCGCTTTATGGGCGTTGCACATATATTCCACGCTGTCGGCGATAACTTCCCGGGAGGGGAGGGAGTAGAGCATTCCGTCATGCCCCATGGCGATGCCGTCGTCGATGGCGATGGTGTTGAATTCGGCGGCGAAACAGCCGGCTTCTTCGATATAACCCTTAACGGTCTGTCCGATCTCATGAAGGTGGACATGCCCGGGAACGAACTGGGTGAAGGAATTCACCACGGCGATGACGGGTTTGTCCATCTGCTCTTCGGTCATACCGTTCGCCCTCCAAAGGCTTCGTGCTCCCGCCATGCGGCGTCCGTCTTTCGTCTCTGAACTTCTCCATTTTCCAGCCATTTCTATCTCCTGAATCGGGTATCGTTTATTCACTTGATTAATAGGATTTCAGTATAACCCTATCCCGCGGGAATGCAAGGGCGGTGCCGGTGAAATATAAAGGATGGCGTATTGCATAATGGACAATATACATGCTGGTAACAGAGCGCCCTGTAGGTTTATACTGGACATAATAAATGGAATAAGGAATGAATTTTGAAGAAAAAAACGATAGGGCTGGTTGCCCATGATAACAGAAAGAAGGACCTCATAGAGTGGGCCGAATGGAACTACAAGACTCTGGCCGCCCATAACCTGGTCTGTACGGGTACGACCGGCAAGCTGGTGGAGCAGGCTCTGAAAAGTAAGCTGGAAGCTGCTGAGACCACCTCGCTGAGCATCACAAAGCTGAAATCCGGCCCTCTGGGAGGAGATCAGCAGCTGGGTGCCATGATCTGCAGCGGCGATGTGGATCTGATCATCTTTCTCTGGGATCCCATGGAGCCTCAGCCCCACGATGTGGATGTTAAGGCTCTGGGCAGAATAGCGGTCCTTTACAATATCCCCATCGCCAACAACCGCGCAACCGCCGACTATCTTATATCATCCCCCCTCTTCGACGGCGGCGACTACGAGCCCATCGTCAAGGATTACAGCGGCTACATCAACAGGCAGGTATAGTTCTTTGAACAGGCGGGAGCTCGTCGCCCTTTCGGAAGTGTCCCTGTTCCGGGAGATCGATATTCTGGATCTGGAGGGCTTCTTTAAAGAGAGGGCAGTTCACAGTGAAACCGTCCCTCCCGACGGCTTTGCCGCCCTTCAGGGGGATCCTTACGATGAGCTGATCATCCTGCTTGAGGGTGAAGCGGGGGCTATGATGGCCGCTCCGGGAGGAAAGGTCGTCCGTATCGAGACCCTGCAGGCTCCCTGCGCGGCGGCCACGGCGGTTCTGTTCTCTACAGAAAAAACACTGCCCGTATCCCTTCAGTCTCTGGGGACCCTTGTCATAGTAAGGCTGCCCAGGGGCCTGGTGGTCGACATGATGCAGGCGTTTCCCTCCCTGATGGAGGCCTATCTGACGGAAAACGGAGACAAACTTGTCTTTCTGGCTGAAAAAATACGGCTTTTTCAGTTCAAATCCCTGCGCCAGAAGATCGTGGGCCATTTGATGCTGCTCTGCTCCCGTCAGGGCGGTCCTGAAATAAAAATGAGTTACTCCCGCGAGGAGCTGGCCCAGCTGATGGGAGTGGCCCGCCCCAGTCTGAGCCGTGAGTTTTCCGCTCTTGTTCAGGAGGGACTTATCGAAGCTTCGGGCCGCAGGGTCCGAATCCTGGATCAGAAGGCTCTGAAAGCCGTTCTGGCGCTGGACTGATCTTTTTCCTCATCCCCTTGAAAATAATGATTGATGAAATAAGTGAGAAAGCCCCCGGACTACAATCTGCAGCTCCGGGGGCTGATTTTCTACAGGGGCTGACGGGGCTCAGGCACCCATAAACAGCTTGATATCGTCCTCAACGCTTCCGATGCCGGCGATGCCGAAGGTCTCAACCAGGACCCTGGCCACATTGGGGCTCAGGAAGGCGGGGAGGGTGGGCCCCAGGTGGATGTCTTTGACACCCAGGAAGAGGAGGGCCAGAAGAACGATGACGGCTTTCTGTTCGTACCAGGCGATGTTGTAGCTGATCGGCAGATCGTTGATGTCGTTCAGTTCGAATACTTCCTTCAGTTTCAGGGCGATCACGGCCAGGGAGTAGGAGTCATTACACTGACCCGCATCCAGTACCCGGGGAATTCCGCCTATGTCCCCCAGGGGGAGCTTGTTGTAGCGGTACTTGGCGCATCCGGCGGTCAAAATCACCGTGTCTTCGGGGATCTGTCTGGCGAACTCGCTGTAGTAGTCCCGTCCCTTCATGCGTCCGTCGCATCCGGCCATAACAAAGAATCTCTTGATGGCTCCGCCCTTGACGGCGTCCACAACCTTGTCGGCCAGGGCCAGCACCTGGTTGTGGGCGAATCCGCCGACGATGGTTCCGGTCTCTATCCCGGTGGGAGCGGGACAGCCTTTGGCCTGTTCAATGATGGCGGAGAAGTCCTTGGCACCGTTCTCATTGGCGGCAATATGCTTTACACCGGGGTAGCCGGAAGCGCCGGTGGTGTAGATCCTGTCCCGGTAGCTGTCCTTGACAGGGGTGATACAGTTGGTGGTCATAAGGATGGGACCGTTGAAGGATTCGAACTCCCTGTCCTGCTTCCACCAGGCATTACCGTAGTTACCGACAAAGTGGCTGTACTTTTTGAAGGCCGGGTAGTAGTTGGCGGGGAGCATTTCACTGTGGGTATAGACATCCACGCCGCTTCCTTCGGTCTGCTTCAGAAGCTCCTCCATGTCCTTCAGGTCGTGTCCCGAGATCAGAATTCCGGGATTGCTTCCCACGCCGATGTTCACTTCGGTGATCTCGGGGTTGCCGTAGGCGGCGGTATTGGCCTTATCCAGGGCGGCCATGACGGCAACACCCTTCTCTCCGGTTTCCAGGGTCAGAGCGACCAGGTCATCGGCGCTCAGGCTGTCGTCCAGGGTGGCCGCAAGTCCTTTGTACAGGAACGTCATCACCTCTTCATCCTGCTCTTTCAGATGATCAGCGTGGTAGGCGTAGGCGGCCATTCCCTTCAGGCCGTAGATGATCAGTTCTCTCAGAGAGCGGACGTCCTCGTTTTCGGTGGTCAGTACGCCGACGGACTGTGCCTTGTTATCCATGGCGGCGGCGGTGAGGGCGCTGAAGGTAGCGGCGTCGTGAAGATAGTCGGGAACCAGGTCTCCCAGCTCTCCCTTGAGCCTGTCTCTGAGGGCGAGGGTCTCAATGATGGTCCTGACAAAGGCGTCGTTATCGAAGTTGGCGTTGGTAATGGTCATAAAGAGGCCTCTCATCATGGCCTGATCGGCTTCGGGCAGCGCCTTCCCTGCGGCTTTGGCGGGGCCGGCGACCTGGGCGAGTCCTTTGAGGGTATAGATCAGAAGGTCCTGCAGACGGGCTGTTTCGGGAGCCTTCCCGCAGACGCCCTTAATCTCACATCCCGTTCCTTTGGCGGCTTCCTGACACTGGTAACAAAACATACTCATATTCTCTGTCTCCTCTCCGATTCCCGGGGCTTTGTTTTTAAGATTTCGGCCCGGGGCTGTTTCCTTGATTGATGAGGAGAGTCTAGCGGAGGAGCGGGAAGAAAGATGTAACCCATGTTACATTAAAGCCATATAGTAATAAAAAAGTACTAAAATACCTGAATAGCCGTTGATGAGTGATTTTTATGCTGGTAAAAACCGCTCCGCCTGCTGGTAAGGGGAGGGGAAAGGCTCTATGATAGAGACCATGAAAACGAACTATCATACCCACTGTACCTATTGCGACGGAATAGCAGAGCCCGAGGCGGTTGTAAAGGCCGCCCTGGAGCAGGGATTCGATATTCTGGGATTCAGCTCCCACCAGCCCCTGAGCGGGGAGGAGTGGACCATGGCCGCCGGAGACGTCCCGGCCTATGTGAAGGAGATCCGCGGTCTTGCTGAAAAATATAAAAAAGATATTCTGATCCTCTGCGGGATGGAGCGTGACTTCATGCCTGCCGAGCCCGTCTGGCCTTTCAGGCTCTGGGAGGACCTTCCCCTGGATTTTGTGATCGGCTCGGTTCATGCGGTCTTTCCTCCCGCTACCAATCAGATGACCAGTGTGGACGGTCCCGTCGACGAGGTGGAGGCTATGATAGAAGAGGGCTACGGCGGAGATGCCCGGCGCATGGTGGAGGACTACTACGACGCCCTGGCCCTTATGGTCAGTAGAGAGACCGTCGACTTCGTAGGGCATCTGGATGTGGTAAAAAAGCAGAACAAAAAGCTGGGATTTCTGGATGAGTCGGAACCCTGGTATGTGAGTAAAGTGCTTTCGGTCCTGGACGAGATCGCCCGAAAGGGCGTTTCCCTGGAGATCAATACCGGCGGCATTTCACGCGGAGCTACGGATGATCTCTACCCCTCTCAGCCCATCCTGAGAGAGTGCTTCAAGCGGGATATCCCCATTCTGATCAACAGCGACGCCCATAATCCCGACCATCTGGCCTTCGGATTCGACCGGGCCAGGGAGGCGGCTCTGGATGCGGGCTACAGACAGCAGATGGTTCTGGACCGGCAGAGCTGGCGAAGTATTACTCTCTGAATCGCGTTAGGGATGGGAGGGCTGCCGCAGGCAGTCTCCGCGAAGCGGAGACCGAGGCTTGAACAGAGCGCCCAGGCGCAAGCCCGGGAACACCCGAATCCATATTCCTCTTAACAATCAGTCGAAAACGATGGTCTTGTTGCCGAAGACCAGGATCTTGTGCTCCAGATGGAGTCTGACTCCTGTGGAGAGCACGTGCTTTTCCAGATTCCGTCCCTTCTCCACCAGATCGCTGATATTGTCCTTGTGGTTTACCCGGGCCACGTTCTGGGCGATGATGGGGCCCTGGTCCAGATCTTCAGTCACATAGTGGCTGGTGGCTCCAATCAGCTTCACCCCTCTTGAGAAGGCCTGGTGATAGGGTTTGGCACCCACAAAGGCGGGCAGAAAGGAGTGGTGGATGTTGATGATCTTCCGGGGGAAGGCCTGTACAAACGTGCTGGAGAGGATCTGCATGTACCGGGCCAGGATGACCAGGTCGATCTCCTCTTTTTCAAGTCTGTCGATCTGCTCTTTTTCCACACTCTTCTTGGTCTCTTTGGTCACGGGTGTGTAGATATAGGGAATGCCGAAGTAGTCGGCGATGGGGCGGCAGTCCTCATGATTGGAGATGATCATCCTGATGTCGGCCTTCATCTCTCCCGCTCTGTGTCTGAGAAGAAGTTCGTAGAGGCAGTGGTCGTATTTGGAGACGAAAATCGCCACCTTGGCCATAGCCGTAGAGAACTCCAGGCGCCAGTCCATTTTGAACTTGATAGCGATGGGCTCGAAAGCGCCTTCGATCTTCCCGTTGGGGAGGGCGAAGTCTTTCAGATCCCACTCGACACGCATAAAGAACATCCCCGATTCATCGTAATGCTGATCACAGTTGAGGATGTTTCCCTCGTACATGGTGATAAAATGGGTTATTTCGGCGACGATTCCCTTTTTGTCTTCGCAGGACAGAAAAAGGATGGCGGATTCGTTATTCATATCTTTGCTCCCCGTTGGGTATGGTCGTTGTGTCGAAAACCGTCCCTGAGAACGGCTGAAGTGCATTATAGCGAGTCTAGGCGTCTGCGGGAAGAGCTGCGGCCAGCTCCCGGAAACTGTCGCCCCGGTGAAATTCATTTATAAACATGCCGAAGGATGTGGCTCCCGGAGAGAGGAGAACAACCTGGCCGTCCGTCGCACGGGACCGGGCGGCGGCAAAGGCTTCCTGCAGGGAGGCAAAGGGACCTTCATAATCCCTTCCCTGCTCCTTCAGCACCTTCATAATTTTCTCCGATGCCGTTCCCTCCAGCAGATAGATTCCCGCCGGACGGAGCAGGGCGGACGCGGCGCTCTTGTAGTCCAGCTCCTTGTCATTGCCGCCGCAGATCAGATGGACGGGGGCTTCGAAGCTCTCTATCCCGGCCGCCATGGCCTCCGGGATGGTCGCGGTGGTGTCGTTGTAGTAGCAGACGCCGCCGGACTGACCGACCCGTTCCAGGCGGTGGGGAACCCCGGGGAAATCGGCGAGCCGTTGTCTTATCAGTTCAGCCTCAAGGCCGAAGAGCCTGGCCGACGCGGCGGCGATCAGGCAGTTAAGCCTGAAGTGGCGTCCCGGTGTTTTCAGTTCGGCGGGGAGCAGCTCCTCGGGTTCCAAGCCTCTCCGGCCGGCAGGATCGCCGGGAAAGGATGAGTCCGCCGCGCCGGACGGTCTGCAGAAGAATCCCTTCTCTTCCTCCAAATAGACGGCGGCTTCAGGGGCGGGGGCGGGGGAGTAGAAGAGACTCTCTCCCGGGCATTCTGCGGCAAAGCTGCGTCCCCGCTCATCCAGGAGGAAGATCGCCTTCTGTTCAGGGCTCTGGCCTCTGTAAATCTCCCTCTTGTCATCCACATAGTCTTCGAAGCTGTCGTACATATTCTGATGATCGTTCATAATATTTGTCAGAACGGCCACTTCCGGATGAAGGAGATTCCTGCCGCGGAGATCTCCCAGCTGCCAGGACGAGAGTTCCAGAACCACGGGGTCTTCGGGGTTCAGCGCGGCAAGGAAGCTCAGGGGGGAACGGGTGATGTTACCCCCCAGACGGCAACCGGGCCAGGCTCCCAGCATGATGTGGTGGAGGGCCGAAACCACAGAGGATTTGCCTTTGCTGCCCGTCACCGCCAGTATGGGATTCTCACAGAGGGATAAAAAGAGAGAGAGGTCCGTTTCCACCCGGGAGGAGGCCTTCAGATAGGGGGACGAAGCGGGAACAGCGGGGTTTTTGACCACCATATCCGCATTTTCAAAATCTTCCATTCTGTGCTTTCCAAGGACGTAGTGGACTTCCAGGTCCCTGAGCCTGTCCAGACTGGGGGTCAGGATGTCGGCATTTCTGAGATCCGTGGCCGTAACCAGGGCGCCTCTTTCGGCCAGAAAGCGGACCGTCGCCAGACCGCCTCCATTGAGCCCCAGCCCCATCACGGTGACCTTCATTCCTTTGAACTCCATTGATTTCATGATCCTTTCTCCTTCCCCAGACGGTCGCGTGTTGTATAATATGAGGCATAGTATACTTAAAAAACAGGACTTGCCAAAGGCGGAGGAATATACAATGAGAGCAGGAAAACCGTTATTGCTCAGTTTTATGATTCTTGCGGGATCGCTGCTCGGAGCCCAGGATCAGGCTGAGCTGGTCTATGCCGAGGGAGAGGGATTCACCCTGGTACGGGACGGCGAGGGGGAATTCTACGATCTGTGGGAAGCGCCCGCTGAGGGACTGGTTCTTGAGGAGGGAGACCTGCTCCTCACCGAGGCTTCTACCTGGCTGGAGATACGCCTGGCGGACTCTCTGATCAAGGTGGCCGAGAATACGACCTTCAGTCTGAAGACTCTGGAGAAGAGGGGCGGTCATTTTGAGGTCGCCTACGGACGTGTGCGGGCCCGGGTTGAGAATCTCACGGCCGAGGACCCTTTCTGGATAGGCGGTTCCGACACGGTGGCCGGTGTGAGGGGAACCGATTTCGGCTACGACCTTTTCTATGATCCCGCCTCACCGGAGAAAAAGAGCGTCAACGTCTACTGCTTCAGGGGCAGGGTCGAGGTTGTGAGACATCTGGAAGCTCCTGAGGATGAGGAGTTCAGGGCGGATGATCAGTTCAGCCGGGGGAAGGAGCTGACATCAACGCTTATTCTTCACCGTAATGAGATGGTCAGCGTGGACAGCACGAAGCCCCGTGAACCTCTGGTCAGAAGCCGGGTGGACAAGGATATCAGGGAATTCTGGGAGACCAACACCTTTCTCTATGAGCCCCCTGAGGAAGAGGATGAATCCGGAGAGACTGCGGATGGGGCTGTCCGGGACAAGGGCGGCTCTTTTCAGATCTTCCATAACGATGCGTACAGGCTCAGACAGGGCGGCGCTATCGCCGGCATTGCGGGAGCTCTTGTCTGCGGAGCGGGCGCCGCCGCCTGGCTGCTGGCCGATGATGCGAGTACGGGTACAGGCCTAGTTGGTGTGGGAAGCTCCCTGATCGCCGTCGGAAGCTACTTTCTCATCCGTTCGGTGATCCTTCAGAATAACTGACACCCTGTAGAAAAGGGGCCCTCAGGCGCTTTTCTCGAACTTTCGGAAAGGGCGGTCAGGGGAAACTTATCTCCCTGACGGTCCTGTCCCTTTTCACGATCAGCCAGTTCCCCTTTTTCTGTTTCTCCAGCGTGATGAGATCTGTGATCTCCCATCCCCGGGGCGGTATGACTGTGACGGAGTTCTGCTGCGAATCATCCGGGATACCGGGCATCCACTTTTCAAAGTTGACGCGGAATTTGCCGCTGCCCATATCCTCAATCCTCAGACGGGCCGTTCCGTAGACGTGCTTCCCCGCTTCAACGGCAGGTCGTCCCTGCCCGGTCCACTCACCGGCATTGACGATACCGCTTTCTCCCTCATAGCCCAGTCTGACCCGTGACGTTACGAAGAAGTTGGTCACTTCTCCAATATCGCTTTTTCCCAGTTCCTTTTCGATGCAGTCTTCCATAAGCTCCTGATTCAGGGTGTTGATTCCTTCATAGTAGCTTTCAACCACTTCCCGGGCGCTCATGTTCAGGGTCAGGGGCGGTTCCATGGCCTTTTTTACGGGAGCCGAAAGGAAAAGAACCAGGGCGACGACTCCGATAAGGACGGTCAGGTAGAGGGTGTTCCTACGCCGCCAGTTCTGCCGGAGCTTCCTGTTCTTTTCACCCCTGTTCCTCAGTTCTTCGGCTCTTTTCTCAATCTCGGCCTTTTCGTCGCCCCTCAGTTCCCGGATCGGGGCGCTCGCGTTCCATGACTCAAGCACTCTTTTCCAGTCTTTCAGGTTCACTTCGCTTTTCACTCTAAGGGATTCGCTTATGAGGGCGGC